>JAWKTX010000010.1:260000-282985 GCA_041398825.1 Planctomycetaceae bacterium
TTACTCATTCCGGCATAATCACTCCTGACCGCTCCACCGCTCCTTACGGTACAGCTTCAACGCAATCAGGACGCTCTCCTACCGCTCTTACGAGCCCGCTGCTTCGGCACTTTGCTTACTCCCGTTCATTATTGGTGCCAGATTACTCGACCGGTAAGCTATTACGCACTTTTAAATGGTGGCTGCTTCTAAGCCAACATCCCGGCTGTCACAGTAATCAGACATCCTTTGTGACTCAGCAAAGTTTAGGGGCCTTAGCAGGCGATCTGGGTTGTTTCCCTCTTGACCACGCAGCTTCTCCCACGTGGACTGACTCCTGAGATAAATATCATGGTATTCGGAGTTTGGTTACGCAGGGTACCCCGGGAAGGGCCCCAAACGAGATCAGTAGCTCTACCCCCATGACATAGTGGCTCAAGGCTAGCCCTAAAGCTATTTCGGAGAGAACGAGCTATCTCCCGGTTTGATTAGACTTTTACTCCTCCCCACAGGTCATCCCCAAATTTTTCAATATTTGTGGGTTCGGTCCTCCACGCAGTCTTACCCGCGCTCAACCTGCCCATGGGTAGATCACCGGGTTTCGCGTCTACCGCCACTGACAATTCGCCCTATTCAGACTCGCTTTCGCTGAGGCTTCAGCCCTGAAGGCTTTAACCGGGCCATTGACGGTAACTCGCCGGATCATTATGCAAAAGGCACGCCGTCACACAATTAATGTGCTCCGACTGCTTGTAAGCGTGTGGTTTCAGGTCCTTTTAACTCCCTAACAGGGGTGCTTTTCATCTTTCGCTCGCGCTACTTTTTCACTATCGGTCGCCAGTGAGTACTTAGCCTTAGGAGATGGGCCTCCTGGATTCAAGCCGGGTTTCACGTGACCGGCCCTACTCGGGGAACCTCACGGAGTCTGATCAACTGTCGAATACGGGACTATCACCCTCTGTGGTTCCGGATTCCATCGGATTCCTCTAGCCGTCAGATTTGTAACTCCATATGTGAGCCCCACAACCCCGCCGGCAAGCCGACGGTTTGGGCTGATTCCTTTTCGCTCGCCGCTACTAGGGAAGTCGCTTTTGCTTTCTCTTCCTGTGGGTACTTAGATGTTTCAGTTCCCCACGTTCGCCCCGTATGCCTATGTATTCAGCATACGGTAATTCAGGGATCCTGGGATCAACGCTTGTTTGACAGCTTCCCCAGGCTTTTCGCAGCCTTCCACGCCCTTCATCGCCTTCTGGCGCCAAGACATCCCCCACACGCCCTTATGTATCTAGCCACAGTGATTTACAACCACGATCCAAAGACCGCAACTGAGCACTGCGTTAGACCACTGAGCACTGCCCTCTTTTTGTGCACAAGGCACTTCAAGAAAGACACTGCTCGGAAAAACGATTACAGATGCCAATTAAACTTCTTCTGATTGTCAAAGATCTGCACAACCTTTCAGCTGTGTTGCTCACGATTCAGGCAGTTCCTTTTTCGCGAGCGGGGGAGTGTATCGAGGATCAGAGATCCTGTCAACACTCTGAATCTTCTTTTTTTGAAGTTTCAGATTCCCCTTTTCTACTGGAGACGATCGGGATCGAACCGACAACCTCTGCCTTGCAAGGGCAGCGCTCTCCCAATTGAGCTACGTCCCCGAGATGCACTGATTACAACATTTCACAATATTGTAGATTCAGTGGGCGTACGTGGACTCGAACCACGGACCTCAGCTTTATCAGAGCTGCGCTCTAACCATCTGAGCTATACGCCCGACATTCGGGTTGAATTCGGGTCGGGCATTCTGCCAATGGCAACCCGGAATGTCCAGCCCGTTGACCTGGTGACAATGAAATTTCCAATCTTGGAATCCAGGACCTTCCTTTGCTGGGTTGATCCGGGTTTCATCGTCATTTGGGTCCTACGTTAATCGGTGCTGACGGGCACTTGATTGAGTCTGTTTTTGAAATTGTTTCGCAGAGACTGTTTCTCCCTGACACGGGAAGATCGTCATCGGTTCTGCATCGGACTCCTGCCAATGTGTTCAATTACAATTCTTCATACGCTAACTGGAATAATTCTTCGCAGTCTTTGAGTCGGCCGGTATCAAGTCCCCGTTTGAACCACCGAGCTCGCTGTTTTGAAGTGCCATGGGTGAAGCGCTCGGGCTTCACGTAGCCAGTCGCCTGACGCTGTAACGTGTCGTCTCCTATTTGATTCGCCGCCTGAATAGCCTCTTCAATGTCACCTGGTTCAAGAATTTCGAAATGGCGGTTGGCGTGATTTGCCCAGACTCCGGCAAGGTAATCCGCCTGGAGTTCGAGTCGAACAGACATCTGATTGGCGAAGATTTCATCGCCACTTTGACGCGCCTGTTGAACTGGAACATTGAACTGAAGGAGATTCTGCACATGGTGCGCGACCTCGTGGGCAATGACATAGGCCTGTGCAAAATCTCCCTCGGCATTGTGGCGGACAGCCAGATCGTTAAAGAACTGCGGATCGATGTAAACCTGTTTGTCGGCGGGGCAATAGAACGGCCCCATAGCCGCACTTGCATTCCCGCAACCGGAGCTAACGGTTTCTGAAAACATGATCAATTTGGGAGGCGTGTAGGAAATGTCGACCTGGCGTCGAAAGAGATCTGTCCAGACCGTCTCCGTATCTCGCAGGACAACTCGCACAAATTCTGCGTATTCATCATCGATTCCCTCACTGGCTACCTGCTGTTGCTGGGCTCGATTTCCCAGTTCATTTGCCACTCTTCCGGCAATATTCTGAGCCTGCTGCCCCCCTCCCAGCAGTTTGACCACAATGACGACAATGACCATCAGCAGTCCACCGCCACCGCCCAACGCCATCTGCGGTGACATCCCCCGCCGGTCTTCGACGTTTTCACTCTGTTCTCGACCCTTCCAGCGCATCTTACAGGTTCCTCGATACAAAAGATCAGAATCTCGACTCATCCGCGTTGTGGCCCTCGGGCAAATCTTAGCGACGCAGGCCATGTACTAAAGCCCATTTGTCGGGCGGATTGTTTCGCGGTGTCAACATGAACGGGGCTCAACCTATGATTTGCAGCATTCAACGCCCAACCAACAGCCAGAGTGAACCTTAACTTGTTCCTGTTCATGAACTTACGCCGGATCTGCTGCGAAAGTCCGGTATTGACCTGTCTGGAAACGGCACCGTACTATCCCGACTGGCGTGCACCAAAACGCTGAAGACACGGTCGTTCAAGCGCCTGCGGCTGTGTGTTTTCAGGGAGACGGTCTGCGCCAAAGACAACGCAGGGAAGGTTGTCTCGCACGATTTCAGAACCTGCATCCCCTCTGTTTCTCCCGCCTCCACTGCCTTTGCAGTACTGATTGATTCCACTGCATGACGCGCTGGTCTCGTCTAATCAGCATGTTCCTGATCGCTGCCGCGAATTGCATCGCCTCAGTTGAGCAGGTCCCTGCTGCGCAGCAGGCCCCGGTTGAAACCACGGATTCCGCGAGACAACCCGTCATTTCCGACGATATACAGCAGCCAATACGTATTCGCGCAGAAGTTGAGGAAATCATTCCGTTGGGCAGCGGATCTCTTCGCCTGCTGCTGGGTGACGTCAAGTTGTCTCAGGGTTCTGTACGCATCGCGGCCCGGAAAATGGCGGTCCTGGATGATCCTCTGACCGGAACTCACGACGTTCATGTCTATGCGGAAGAAGCATCGCTCTGGCACCAGGATTTGGCTCGGCAGAAATCCAAGAGTACCGTGCGTCTTCAATCGACGACAGCCCCGGAAGTTCTGGCCCGAAGTTCCCGGACAACCGAACGTTCGAACGACCCGCTGTTTGAACGGGCAGCCGAACATCTCTTTTCCGAACAGTTCAGGCCGACGAACCAGGTAGCATTGCAGGTGACGCCGGATCTGTATCTTCCTGACCAGTCGAGGCTGAGGAGCTCGTCAGGTCAATCCGGTCGACGAGTCCAGATTCGTCCGCGAAGCAGCCAGCCACTACAGATTGAATCATTTGAATCCAGAAACACTCAACCGCTTGAGCAGGTATATGTGATCACCGGGGGTGTCAATATTCTGATCGAAGGCATTCAATTTGATTTGCAGGGTCAACCAGTGAGCCCGGGAGTGATCGATATTTCGGCGGACCGAATCGTCGCCTGGACTCACAGTGATGGAAGCGGGCAACTTGAGAGTGGCGAGGCAATACTTCAATCCTCTGACACGCGATTTCAAGTCTACCTGGAAGGCAACATTGTTATCCGCCATAAGCAGAACACGGTCACGGCAACCCATGCCTTCTTTGATGCCAACAACGATCGCGCCTTATTGATGAATGCCGAACTTCGGGCGTTCCTTCCCCAGACCGGCGGCTACGTCCGAGTCCGGGCAGAAAGAATGAGGCAACTTTCGAGCGAACGATTCCACGCACAGAATGCCTGGGCGACGACGAGCCCGTATGGCGTTCCCGGATATCGCCTGCAGTCCAGCGACATTTTTGTTGAGCCCGGTGTTGCAACCCCGTGGATCGGGGCTGATCCGTCCACTGGTCAACCGCTCATGACTCAATCGACATGGATCACCAGTCTGAACAATAAAGTGATGATTGGTGAAACACCCGTCTTCTGGCTTCCGCGCATTAGCGCGCCTGCTGAAGACCCGGGCATTCCACTACGACAACTGACCGTTGGCCAGGATCGAATCTTTGGCTTTCAGGTGAAGACTGTCTGGGACCTGACGAAACTGCTGGGACTGCCAAAGCAAAATGGTTTTGAGTGGGACCTGCTGGCCAACGAAATGACAAAGAGGGGGCCCGGGGTCGGAACGGCCACGCGGTATCAGGGAACGAATCCCTGGGGGTCCTATCAGGGCGAAGGCACCATTTATTACCAATACGACCATGGCAAGGATAATCTTGGACTGGACCGTCGAGCTCTGGAACCCGAATCAGACAACCGAGGTGAAGCTGCTCTTCGACATCGCCAGCAGATTGGCCCGGGGGGCCTGTTGTTTGGAGAAATTGGCTACATTTCAGACAGGAACTACCTGGAGCAATATGACGAAACCCGGTTCGACACAGGTAAGGATTCTGAAACGATCCTCGGATTCCGCCAGGATCTCGGCTCCTACAGTGGAACGATCTGGGGTAAGGCAGAACTGAATCGTTTCGAAGCATCGACACAATGGTTGCCCCGGGCGGACCTTTACAGTTTTTCTCAACCAGTGTTCGGCGGGCTCGCCTATTGGTCGTCTCACTCCAGCGCCGGGTATGCAGATCTGAATCCGATGCAATTACCCACGGATCCAACAGATCCGTTTACCCCTCTTGGGCTGCCCTATGTCGCCGATGCTTCCGGCGTCGTTGCGATGAGTCGACATGAAATTGACGCCCCGTTCTCACTGGGCCCGCTGAATCTGCAGCCTTACGTCAAAGGCGAAGCTGCCTATTGGGAAGAAGGCTTTACCGGGAACAGCGTCGACCGGTATCTGGTCAATGCCGGCATTCGCGCAAAGCTCTTCGCATGGAAGGTGATGCCGTTTGTCAACAGCCGCATTTTTAACCTTCGCGGGCTCGCTCACAAACACGAATCGATGGTTGAGTACTCCTGGACAGATGTCTCGCGTGGAATCAATGAAATTCCGCAGTACAACGAGATCGATGAAAACTCTCAGGAACGATTCCGCTCTCGCTACCCTTTACAGGTATTCTCCGGCGTAGTCCCCGGCGAGTTCAATCCTCGAAACTACGCGATTCGAAACGGCGCGGGACTTTGGACCAGCGCTCCCTACCACGAACTTGTGGACGACCAGCAAGTCATTCGGTTCTCATTCCGAAATCGATTGCAGACGAAAGCCGGGCCGCCAAATGCTGAACGAACCAGGGACTGGATGGTATGGGAATCAGGCTTTTCGGTTTTCCCGGAGTCTGGCCGCGATAATTTCGGGGAGAGCTTCGGGCTGATTTACAACCACTATCGCTGGAACATCAGTGATCGAACCAGTTTGCTGGCGGACAGCATGACCGACCCGTTCAGGGACGGCCAGAATATCTGGAGCCTCGGGATACTCAGCCAGCGAAGCACTCGAGGCAGCATTTACCTCGCGTATCGCAAAGTGGATCTCGGCAAGTACCTGGACAGCCAGATACTGACGGGCAGTTATAGCTACCAAATGAGCCCGAAATGGATCTCAACGGCCTCTTTTGCATACGATGTCGCAGCCGGTGAATCCCGAGGTTCGTCACTTACGATCAGTCGAGTTGGACTGGACTGGATTCTGCATACCGGCGTGGGATTTGACTTCAGCAAGAATAATGTCGGGATCGGCATCTCTCTTGAGCCACGTTTCGGACCGCCATCACCAACTAATCTGGGATACCTTCTGGGCCTTCAGCGATAGCAGCCCGTTCAGGAAGTACCCAACGCGCCAGCGACGGATTGATGTTCCGCGACAGCCTGTGAAAGTTTCACGCTAACGCTTCGGGTTGCCTTTCATATCGTTTATCAACGCGCTGATCATCCCGGCTCGCGCATTCGTCACATCCCGAATAAACAGACGTCCGTCTTTGCCGGTAAACCCGACCAACCGATACGGCCACGCCATCGCTACAGTATTTCCCAACCGTTCATTTGTGCATCTGCACATTTGAATCTCTTGATGGCCGATTCTGTGTAAGACTTTCTGGCGAACGGACTCCGAAACAACATCGACTTGCAACATGTTCACTTGTTCCAGAAACTTTCTGGGCAATTCACGAGGTCCTCACATGGCCGTCGCAACTTCCCTGTGCACCAAAGATCATGTCGCCAACGATCCGAAGTGGTCGATTTCAGGAGCATTGACTTCCGGAGAGACCCCGCAAACATTTTATCTCCGCCAGCCTTCGTATCGAATCGGGCGACGCAGAGAAATGGATCTGGCGGTCTCGTCCGCAGTCGTCAGTGGGGCACACTGCGAACTGATGTTGTCCGCAGGAAGTCTGTATATCCGCGATCTGGGCAGCACCAACGGGACGTTCGTGAACGGTCATCGCATTGGCCATGACACTTTGTTGCTGCCGGGTGATTTCATCGAAATTGGAGATGTCTGCTTTGAAGTCATGCGAAGCGATCAAAATAACGGGGGCGCGCGAACGGACCCCGTCGTTTCCAAAACATGCTTCGTTGACAACGCCCACGATTTGGTAGCACGCAGAAGCCTGACGCAGTTATTAAACCACGGGGGCGTGTTGCCGTGTTTTCAGGCCATTCACTGCCTGAAAACAGGTTTCGTCCGTGGTTACGAATTCCTCGCCCGGAGTGACTTTCCGGGAGTGGAAACGGCCGGGGAACTCTTCGAACAAGCCAGAAAAGCTGGTCGGGAAGTCGAATTGAGTCTGCTGTGCCGACGTGACGCGATGCGATTCGCTTCTATGCTGGAACCAGGCATTCCGGTCTTCCTGAACACACACCCGCTGGAACCGCTGTTAGATGTCGTCGTGCCACAGCTGACAGAACTTCGAAAGGAATACCCGGACCGTGCAATCGTCCTGGAGATCCACGAAGCGGCCATTACAGAGCCCGGCCTCATCCGGAAGGTGCGGTCGCAACTGGCTGAACAGGGAATTCGACTCGCATTCGATGACTTTGGACGCGGACAGGCGAGAATCCGTGAGCTTATCTGCGCGACGTCCGATTTCATTAAGTTTGATTCTGCGCTGATTCGGGATCTGCAGGATGTTTCGGACGACCAGTTCCGCTTCTTCGCATCCATCGTGCATGGAATCCAGCGGGACGGAGCAATCGTCGTGGCAGAAGGTGTTGAGACCGAAGATATGGCAAGGGTCTGCCGAGATGTGGGCTTCGACCTTGTGCAGGGTTATCTCTACAGCAGACCGACAATACTGAGCTAGTCAGGCTCCTGTTCGGCTCAATTGACATCGCGTAGAATTGGGGGAAGCGAACGGATAACACGTCCGATCCAACTGCTTCCCCGGATTTACTCAGACTGTCGCGATCCCATGGCTGACCTGCTATCCGTAAATAACGCCATTGAACTCGTCCTGCAGAACTGTCCACCGGCCGCTGGCAGCGAGATTCTTTCGATTCAGGAATCCTTCGGACGAGTGCTGGCCGAAGATCTGCCGGCTCCGGATGATTCACCTCGCTTCGACAAGTCCATGATGGATGGATTTGCCATTCAGCTGCCACACCAGGTTGCGAATCCCCAAAGTACCTATGAGGTGACAGGAACGGTCACTGCCGGCTCAGGATCCAGTGTGGTCATTCGGCCCGGCGAAGCAATCCGAATCATGACCGGCGCGGAAGTGCCGCCAGGGGTGAACTGTGTCGTGCCGATGGAACGCGTGAGCATTCTGGATGGCGATACCAAGAATCCCCGGAGCATTCAGGTCCCCGCAGAAGTTCTCTCGATTGATGCATGTATTACCCGAAAGGGCGGCATCATTAAGGCTGGCTCGCCACTGCTGAAGAAAGGCGTCCGCGTTGCTGCAACGCACGTCGCGGCGCTCGCAGAATTCGGCATCAAAAACGTACCAGCCATCCGCCAACCGAGGGTTGCGATTCTTGCAACCGGAGACGAATTAGTCGATGCAGCGTCTGAGCCAAACGCCGGGCAAATCCGTAACTCAAACGAACCCATGCTTGAGGCTCAGGTAAAGAATTGTCGATGCTGGCCGATCCCGCTCGGCATCGCGCGAGACAATCGCGAAGAACTTGCGGCCCGGATCAGACAGGGTCTGACAGCCGATGTTCTTCTGCTGACCGGCGGCGTTTCCGTTGGAATTCACGACTTTGTCCCTTCCGAACTCGCGGCCGCGAACGTTCGAAAAGTTTTTCACGGCGTAAAAATGAAGCCGGGAAAGCCAATCTGGTTTGGGATCTATGAAACAGCGCCAGCCCCACAGCAGCCCCCACACCGTTGCCTGGTCTACGGTTTACCCGGAAATCCTGTCAGCAGCCTTGTCTGCTTCGAACTGTTCGTACGCCCTGCTCTTCAGCTTCTTCAGGCACAACCCGAGCGGACGGCCTTTCAGGCGAAACTAAAAGAAGATGCCATCGTACGTGGCGACCGTCCGGTCTATCATCCCGCAGTGCTGACCCTGTCGAAAGACGCCGCGGGAATCACCGCACAAATCATTCCCTGGGGCGGATCCTCCGATGTCTGCACAACTGCGTCCGCCAACGGCATGGCCCTTCTGCAACCGGAACATGGCCCCTACAAAGCGGGCGACACTGTTGAAGCTCGACTCTGGACCGAGTTTTTTCATGATTAGGCGACACACGAACTCCACACATTATCGATACAATGCGGTAGGTTTCCTCTCGTGGCCAAATGCGGGGGATAGCGGCAGTGACTGCATCGAAAAATGAACATGGAACGGTCAGCGAAACAAACGAACCTGGTTCCATCGCGCCGGATCCGGACATCAATTTCAGGGAAGAGACATCCGAAGAATTACTCAAAGCTAACGAGCCAACTCATTCTGCTTCATGGCTGGTGTCGCTGATATTCTGGCTTTCGTTGCTCACCGCAGCATCGATGTATGCCGCTGTTGCTCTGTCGCCCAAACTTGCGGAATGGATCGCAGCGAGGGAGAGATACGCGACGAACGCTCACCGACTCGCCCACCTGGAAGATGAAGTTGAATACCTCGAGCGCGTTTCCGCAGCACTGAAAGATGATCCTGAATTCGCCCGCCGGTTAGCTCAGGCCTCGCTTCCTGCGAACTCAGGCGAAGACCAACACATCGTTCCGGTGACAGAAGAACTGCTGTTTGGTGGTCGCGACGACGCCGACGGTTCACAGCCCGCGATCTCAAAACCAGCCTGGCACAATATTGTTCGTATTCTCGCTTCGAACCAGCGTTACAGAAACTGGCTGCTGATTACGGCTGTCCTTCTGACGATCCTGGGCTTTACTTTTCTGAACGACTCCGAATCAGGATACCTGCGCGCCGCACTGAGTTCGTTGTACTGGCTGGCGGCCATTCCAATTCGACGTTATCGAAAGACAGACTCAGGGACCGCAGACAGTATCGATATCGATCGTGGAACATCGGACGAAGTTTCAACCAATACTTCTCTTGAATCTCCGGAAGAGAAAGCTTCCCCGTCTCACTGGAAGATCAACGCGCCAAATTCCTGAATCATTTCCGCGGGCCTTGCCAACCACTTTTCCAACTCAGGCTTCGCAGTTCCAGCCGACTCACAGATGAAAACCCAGTTCAGTACTGCAATTCGCAGTGGCGAACCAACGAATGCGCCAATTTCATGTCGCGACTCTATTACCCAAATCTGATGTTCGAAGAACAACTGCAGGGAAACTCGCGGATGAAAGCGTCTGCGCAAGCCCTGGTTGACGATCTGGCCCCCTGTTTTGGGCTGCTCTCCGGTGCCGAAAATGATTTCGTGCTTGTCCGGGACGAGGCCATTCCAACCGGTATTCCCGACGTCATGCAGTCCCTTCAGTTCCTGACCATTGCGGAAGCGCAAGCGGCGGGCGCGGGATTCTGTGAGTTCATTCCGTGGGGATGGAGCGAGCCTGCCGGACAACTCGCCTCCAAACTTGTCCCAACGACGGCAGTCCCCCCTCTGGATGCCATCCGAACGGTCAATAGTCGCCGCTTCCAGAACACCTTTGATGAATGGTGCCGGCTGGATGATGAATCGTTCAAAACAGCTCATGATGAACCGTTTTCTCGCGTCTGCACCTGTTTGAGTGATGTCAACGATTGGCTGAAATCCCTCCACAAAGCGCATTCCATCCCTGCTGTTCCCTGGGTCATCAAGGCAGAGTTTAGTCAGGCAGCAAGAAACCGGATCCTTGGCGAAGGTCTCGAACTGGATCCACGAACCACTGGATGGCTGAGAAATCAGTTTACTCAAAAGACCATTGTTTCGGCCGAACCCTGGAGAAACCGTGTCGCCGAAGCAGGACTTCAATTCACGGTCACGCCCGATCCATTTGGCACGCAGAAACCGACGATTCAATTTGACGGCCTCACGGAAATGGTGACGGCAGCCGATGGAAGATACATCGGCAGCCTGATTCACTGCTCCACGCAGTGCCAATCAATCTGGGATAAAGCGATCCGTCACGGATACCACATTGCATGCGCCGCTGGTGGTCTCTCGTATACAGGCTGGCTTGGCATCGACTGCATGATTCTCGAAGACGCCACCGGTTCCCCCGGGTCCAACAGGTTGCTGAGGATGGCCCACGACCTGAACGGTCGGTGCACGATGGGCCGAATTGCGTTACATTTGGGAAAACTGTTAGGTCCAGAGGAATCGGGATTCTGGTTCCAGCTGCGCCAGACCAAACCGGCCAATACCGATTTTCCGTTGGCTCCCAAGCTCCCCTCCGGCGTAAGCATACAAAGAACCAGCCCTTGCCGAATTGGTCAACGCGACCCGCAGATTACGACCTGGCTTTTGACAGGTTCTGATTCAGAAGCCATTCTTCACGTTTCGGACCTCTGCAGACAATTTTCCGGGGGTTAAACTACTGTTTTGGCGGCCGGAAACAAAGGTTTCTGACGTCAATCAAAAGTCGCTCTGTCACCCAGTCCTCTGCAATCCAGTCCTCTGCCTGCCCGACTGAAAGCTTCCCCATCAGGAAGGCTTCTTCGGCTGACGAGCATGTTCTGTACCCAGTTCTAACATGGAAATCTTCTCCCGCAATGTCCGACGAACAGCTACGCCCTTTTTCACCTGTCTGGTGTGACGAGCAGCGCAAGACGCTGGGAGAATTCGCGTGCAGACAACTGGGCTTTTACGCCATCCCGGATGATTTTACTCTGTCGGTGGTGATCCCGGTCTATAACGAAGAAAAAACTCTGCGCAATCTGGTGGATCGCGTCCGATCCGTTCCTATTCGCAAAGAACTCATCCTTGTCGACGACTGCAGCCGCGATCGTTCGCGCGATGTCATGAAGGCGCTGGAGGCGGAAAGCACAGGCGACGATCTCAATCGAATCCGGGTCTTCTTTCACGAAGTCAACATGGGCAAAGGCGGAGCACTCCGTACAGGATTCAGCAAGGTCGAAGGAGACGTAGTCATCATTCAGGATGCCGATCTCGAATATGATCCCGACGAATACCCGCGGCTGCTTCAGCCCATCATTGAAGACCGTGCCGATGTCGTCTTTGGCAGCCGGTTCCTGGGCGACCAGGCGCATCGAGTCCTCTATTACTGGCACTACCTGGGTAACAAGTTTCTCACCACAGTTTCCAACTGCTTCACGAATCTGAATCTGACTGATATGGAAACCTGCTACAAGGTTTTCCGCCGCGAAGTCATTGACGAAATCACACCACGACTCCAGCAGAACCGTTTTGGATTCGAGCCAGAGATTACCGCTCGCGTCGCCCGCAGGCGTTACCGAATCTACGAAATCTCAGTCAGCTACTCCGGCCGCACCTACGCAGAAGGGAAAAAGATTGGCTGGAAGGACGGATTCTCTGCGCTCTGGTGCATCTTCCGGTATGGAATCGCGGATTAGCCGGCCTCTTCATTTCTTGGGTCAACAACTTTTCACCGACATCTCCGGTCCTCAATCCTCGACACGAAGCTTGTTTCACAAGCGAAATGACTCGAGGTTCGGCCATGAAATCCATGACGACGAACCCAACGGAAGAAATAGCGGGGATGATGGGATGCGTTATTCGAATCTGCTCGGTTGATTCGCTTCCAATTTAATCACAGCCCCGAATCCCGGTAGTGTCAGTGTGCCCCCGATTCTCCAATCGCGTGGCCCCCGAGATTTCCATACTGTGTTCCTTCCGGGATGCTTGTTAGACTGAAATGCCCACCCGGACACTCGGTCCGAACCAACCATCAATCCGCCACCAACAGGCGTCCGAGATGAATATGAGTTGTTTACTACAGAAACACCTGGTGTCCGCTGTCCTGTGTTGTTTGTGCATTCCGGTCCTCATTCATCGAAGCCACGCGTCAGACGATCTGGACTTTAATACGCACATTCGACCGATCCTCTCAAATAAGTGCTTCGCATGTCACGGGCCCGATGAGAATCACCTTGAAGCTGGTCTGAGGCTCGATGACAACAAATCGGCGTTGCGTCCACTGGAATCTGGTGAGACGGCGATCGTCCCGGAAGATCCCGGTCGCAGTGAACTGATCAGACGTGTGACACATTCAGATGACGATTTAAGAATGCCGCCAGCGTCATTTGGAAAGCGATTGACAGAAACAGAAATTCAGACACTGTCGAAGTGGATTCAGCAGGGTGCTCCATACGCAAAGCACTGGGCGTATGTAAAACCGGAGCGGCCCGTTGTTCCTGAGATCGTCGGTCAGCACAGGGAATGGGCAAGAAATCCGATCGACGCTTTCACGCTGAATCGTATGTTGCTGCACGGGCTGGAGCCCTCCGCTGAAGCAGACCGTGAGGCACTTGCCCGCCGGGTTTTTCTGGACCTGATCGGGCTGCCTCCGGACATTGACGAGGTACAGCGTTTTGTAAGTGATGACGCGCCGAATGCTTATGAAAGGATGGTCGACAACCTCCTGAACCGGCCGGAATTCGGTGAACACTGGGCTCGGAAATGGCTGGACCTGGCTCGGTATGCCGATTCTGCCGGCTACGCAGACGACCCTGCGCGAACGATATGGGCGTATCGCGACTGGGTCATCAGGGCGATTAACGACAACATGCCTTTTGATCAGTTTACCGTAGAACAACTTGCCGGCGACCTTCTCCCGAATCCATCGGATTCGCAACTCGTTGCCACGGCATTTCATCGCAATACACTGACAAATAATGAGGGCGGTACCAACGACGAAGAATTTCGAAATGTTGCTGTTGTCGACCGCGTCAACACGACGCTTGCAGTGTGGATGGGAACAACGATGGCATGTGCGCAATGCCACAGCCATAAGTATGATCCCATTTCGCAGGAGGAGTATTTTCGGGTTTTTGCAATCTTCAACAACACCGAGGATGCAGATCGACGCAACGAATCACCACTGATCGAACTGTTCACAGATGAGCAAAAACAGCTGCAGACACAACTGCAAAATCAGATTGCCGATCTGAATCAGATCCTGGATACGCCGACCAGTGAACTGGCGAAAGCGCAGAGCACGTGGGAGAAGAGAATTCTCGCGCCGGAAGCATGGCAGGCACTTTCAAATATCCATGTGGTCAGAAGCAGCGCAAAGTCTGCCAGCGTCGATCCGGACGGGCGCGTTTTCGTCAATGAAGTGGCTGAAAACGATGTCTACACGATTGATGTTTCATCAGCAGCCGGACCTGCGCAGAATTCCGTCATTGCGGGATTAAAGCTGGATGTTGTGCCGGACGACCGTCTGCCGGGGGCCGGAGTCGGTCTCGGCGGAGGCAACTTTGTGATCACGCAGGTACGTGCCCAAATTGTGCCTGACGGCGATCGTGCACCGGTTGCCCGGTTCATACGAATTGAAATCCCGGGAAAACAACAGATCCTTTCCCTGGCAGAGGTTCAGGTCTTCAGCGCGGGAACCAATGTTGCGATTGAGGGAAAGGCCACGCAGAGCACCACCGCTTTCGCAGGTCCTCCGGAATACGCGATCGACGGAAATACGGATGGACAGTACGAAAACAAATCGGTTACCCATACTGAAATTTCAGACGATCCCTGGTGGGAACTGGATCTGCGAGGTGCAAGAGCTGTCGAGCGTCTTGTCATCTGGAATCGCGCAGGGGATGCGCTTTATCAGCGCCTGAAGAACTTTGAAATTTCATTGCTGGATTCGGAGCGAAATATCGTCTGGAAGCAATCGGTTGCCGAGCCACCAAAGCTGTCCGCAGAATTTCAACCCAGTGGGATTCGGGATATTGCCTTCAGTTCGGCAATCGCCGATTACAGCCAGGACGGTTTTCCAGCAGAAAGTATCGTGAATGGCCAGCCAAACGAATCTACTGGCTGGGCTGTTGGCGGAGCTGTCAGCGAACAGCATTCGCTGGTGCTGGTTCCGAAGTCACCGATTCCTCTCGGGGAGGGCGAGTCCCTGCGTCTGACAATCGACCAGCGGTCAAAGCACAAGAATCATCTGCTCGGCAGCTTCCGACTAAGTCAAACGGCTGACACATCTTCGATTGAGCGATCTCGCGTTCCATCCATGTTGCTGGATATCGTTGAGACGAAAGTCAGTGATCGAAGCGCTGGGCAGGCAGCTGACCTGGCAGCCTACTTTCGTCGCACAATTGCCCCATCACTTGATGCAACACGAAAGTTGCTTGCAAAAGCAGAAAAGCAACTCAGCGAGATGAAGCCGGCGACTTCAGTGCCGATCTTTCGCGAACTGGCAAACAACCGACGAGTCACACACCTTCAGTATCGCGGAAGTTACCTGGATAAAGGCCCTGAGGTCACGGAAGGTGTTCCTGCCGCACTTTATCCCATGAAAGATTCACTGCTGACAGTGGATTCCGGTGGTCGGCCAAACCGACTGGCACTTGCGAGATGGCTGGTTGACAGCGACAACCCACTTACGGCACGCGTGCTCATGAATCGTTACTGGGAATCATTGTTCGGTCGCGGAATCGTCGTCACCAGCGAAGAGTTCGGATCACAGGGCGAACTGCCAACACATCCTGACTTGCTGGACTGGCTGGCCGTTGAAGCCATTGAGAACCACTGGGACAGAAAGGCCCTGATCAAGCTGATCGTGACTTCTGCGACATATCGGCAGAGCTCAAAAGTAACGGCCGAGAGCTTCGCCCTCGATTCGGATAATCGATGGCTGGCCCGCGGACCACGGGTTCGTCTGTCGGCAGAAGCAGTTCGTGACCAGGCGCTGGCCGTTTCAGGGCTGCTGAGCCGCAGGATGTATGGTCCACCTGTGAAGCCTCCGCAGCCTAACTCCGGATTGAATGCTGCATTTGGAAGTTCCACTGACTGGCAGACCAGCACAGGAGAAGATCGCTATCGGCGAGCGATCTACACAACATGGCGTCGCAGCAATCCTTATCCGTCGATGGCCACTTTTGATGCACCCAATCGCGAAGTGTGCACCATTCGACGTAACAGAACCAACACTCCGCTGCAGTCACTTGTTACGCTCAACGATCCTGTCTTCGTCGAAGCGGCTCAGGCACTGGCTCGCCTCGCACTAAGTCATGCGGATGCGACCGACGATCAGCTTGCGTATGCCTTCCAGAAATGTCTGCTGCGACTTCCCGCAGATCATGAACGACAGGCTCTGAGGGACTTGTATGAAGACGTGGTGAATCAACTCAAAGATCAACCTGAAGAAGCAAAACGGCTGGCATCTGACCCTTTGGGAGAACTACCCGCAGGTCTGGACCCAATCGATGCCGGAGCAATGACTGTGGTTGGAAATGTCATCCTGAATCTGGATGAGATGTTTCTGAAACGATAAGCACCGGAATCCGTCCCGCCGAACATCCGATACAATTCTGTTTAAGACGAAACAACCAAAATGAATGCAACTGACTGGCTCAGGGCTCAGCAGTCACAACTGGCTGAGCAGACGAGACGACATTTCATGGGAACAAGCGGCCTCGGTCTTGGTGCGATGGCACTCTCGTCAATGACGGGCCTGTCCACTGCCACATCTGCCAGCCGCGTGGCGGCAGACGATGTTCCAATCAGCTCCATGTCGCCGCTGGAAGAGCGTCGACCCCATTTTGATGCCAGAGCCAAACGAGTCATTTACCTGCACCTGACCGGTTCGCCGCCAAATCTTGATCTCTACGACTACAAACCCGAGTTGGTCAGGCGTTCGGGAGAAGACTGTCCCGCAGAATTCCTCAAGGGACGAACCTTCGCCTTCACTTCCGGTGTACCCAAATTGCTGGGCACGCCGCGGAAGTTCGCCCAGTATGGTGAATCCGGTACCTGGCTCTCTGATGCGGTGCCGAACTTTCATGGCATCGCAGATGACATGTGTTTCATCCATTCCATGTACACGGAACAGTTCAATCATGCGCCTGCGGAACTGTTGATTTACACGGGTTCACCGCGTTCCGGTCGTCCATCAATGGGCGCCTGGGCAACTTACGGGCTTGGCACCGAGAACCAGGATCTGCCGGGATTCGTCGTTCTGATCAGCAGTGGCGTGCAGCCAAACGGGGGAGCGAATTCCTACGGCAGTGGATTTCTCCCGTCCGTGTTTCAGGGTGTCCAGTGTCGATCAAAGGGTGATCCGGTTCTATACGCATCCGATCCGGCAGGGATGGATCGAGCCCTGCGCCGGCGATCGCTGGACGCACTGAAACAACTGAATGAATTTCAGATGCAGCAACTGGGGCACCCTGAAACCCTGACCCGCATCGCCCAGTATGAACTGGCCTACCGTATGCAGGCTTCCGTACCTGAAGTAATGGACATCACCAGGGAAACCAAAGAAACGCAGGACGCCTACGGAGCAACGCCGGGGCAAGCAAGCTTCGCAAATAATTGCCTGCTGGCGCGACGTCTGGTTGAACAGGGCGTGCGCTTCGTTCAATTGTTCGACTGGGGTTGGGATTTCCACGGTACCGGGCCGGGCGAAGGACTGACCGATGGACTGACTAACAAATGGGCGAAGACAGATCGGCCTATTGCCGCGCTGATCAGAGATTTGAAGCAACGGGGCATGTTGCAGGATACTCTGATCATCTGCGGTGGAGAATTTGGTCGAACGCCGTTCCGCGAAGGCCGGACAGCCGCCAGCAAAGTACTGGGCCGCGATCACTATCCTGATTGTTTTACGATGTGGATGGCGGGTGGCGGTGTAAAGGGTGGATTCAACTACGGGCAGACAGATGAGCTTGGGTTTGGCGTTGTCGAAAACAAGGTACATGTCCACGATCTGCAGGCCACCATCATGCACTTGCTGGGATTCGATCATGAACGCCTCACTTATCGATTTCAGGGGCGGGACTACCGCCTAACAGATGTTCACGGCCACGTGTTACAGGATGTCCTTGCGTAAACTGATGGGGCGAAAGGCGGAAGCCCCGCAAGGACACGTTTGCGAGGCGTTTCAGACTCCGGGGCCCACCGCGGGAATTCAATCCAATGAAATGGCGATGTTGTTCATGCGTAGCGGCCTGTGGGTTCCTGCTGTGCGGCCTGTTTCTAAACCCTTTGTCTGCTACACCTGCCAATGGTCAGGAAGACGCTTCAACGAAGCAGCCCGGCATTCCGGTCGACCATGCAAAACGCATGCAGCAGGGACTGCAATTGTTTCGCGAACGTGTACGACCGATCCTGACAGAGCACTGTCTTGATTGTCACGGCGGCGAATCGATCAAGGCAGATTTTGATCTGTCATCGCGTGATTCCCTTCTGGCAAGCGGCTTTGTTGGTGAATCTGCCAAAGACAGTTATCTTCTTCAGCTGATCAAACACGAAGCGGAACCACACATGCCGCTGAAGGCTGACAAGCTTTCTGAGACAGACATCGAAGTCATTCGAAACTGGATTCATCTCGGTGCGCCCTATGACAAGCCGCTGGCGGAGCAAAGGGTTCGACAATCAGCAACGATGGAAGTCACTGATTCGGATCGCCGCTTCTGGGCATTCCAGCCATTAAGTGCGGTACCAATTCCTGAAGTGGATCACGTCGAATGGTGCCGGACTCCCATCGATCGGTTTATCCTTTCAGCACAGGAAAAAGTGGGCCTCCTGCCGAACGGCCCGGCCGCATCTCGCAACTTAGTGCGCAGAGCTGCCGTTGATTTGCATGGGCTGCCCGCCACGATGGAAGAAGTAAGTGAATTAGAGCAGCAGGCAAGCCCGGATGCCTGGGAAAACCTGGTGTCACGGCTTCTCGATTCGCCGCATTATGGCGAACGCTGGGCGCGACACTGGATGGACATTGCCCGATTTGCAGAATCGCATGGCTACGAACAGGACTACGATCGACCGAATGCCTATCACTATCGCGATTTCCTGATCCGCGCGTTCAACGAGGATCTGCCGTTTGACCAGTTCGTTCAGTGGCAGCTTGCCGGCGACGAACTCGCCCCTGAGAATCCCCTGGCCATGATGGCGACGGGATTCCTTGGTGCCGGGGCATTCCCAACACAGCTGACGGAAGCAGAATTTGAATCTGCACGCTACGACGAACTTGACGACATGGTCGCCACCACCGGAGTGGCCTTCCTCGGACTTTCCGTTGGTTGTGCTCGTTGCCACGACCACAAGTTTGATCCGATTCCTTCAGTCGACTACTACCGAATGGCTTCGAATTTCACTTCGACAATCCGAAGTGAAATTGAACTCGACCTGGACCCCAAAGCCAACCAGAGACGAAGGAAGGAATGGGAAGAACGCCTGACAGAATTGCAGGAGGATCTGGCGGCATTCGAACAAACGGAAGTACCGGCGTTGTTCGCAGCCTGGCTGCCGGGTTATATCCCTGGCGACTCCGTCTCCGACTGGGAAACACTCACTGTTTCATCGGTTTCGGCTGAGAATCAATCGAAGTTTGAGTTGCAGGAAGACGCCAGCTGGCTTGCTGTTGGCAAGGCGCCCAATAAAGACATCGTGACAATCACCGCAGAGTCACGGGGAAAAACAGCCGGGGCACTGCGACTGGAGACGCTGGTTCACGATTCTCTGCCCAATCAGGGCCCGGGGCGTGCGGCCAACGGGAACTTCGCTCTGGGCGACATCCGGATTTCGGTAGTACCTCTGGCACGCAGCTCAGAACCGGTCGATATCAGGCTGGTAACTGCCCGGGCTACACATCAACAAAATGAGGATTCGCTCAGCGTTAACGCCTCAATCGATGACGATCCGATTTCCGGGTGGGCTGTCGATGGGGGTGGTATCGGTAAAGATCAGGCAGCGGTCTTCGATTTTGCCGAAACGATTGGGTCGGATCGAGGGCACCGATGGACCATCGTGCTGCGCCAACAGCATCCAAATACTCAGCACGCGATCGGTCGGTTTCGTTTCTCCATTGGAAACAAGGCGGGGTTGGCTGCCACTGTTGGAGACAGCGGTGTTGATCCTGCGATAGCAAACTCGCTGGAAGTGGCTCAGACGAATGGCGATCAGACAGCGGAAGCGTGGAAGATTGCCCAGCGATGGTTTGCAACGACGCTTCCGGAGTGGCAGAAACGCCACCAGGCGCTTCAGCAACACAAGGCAAAAGGCCCGGATATCCGATTGACCCGGGTGATGGTGACAAGCGAGGGACTGCCGAAGATGTCCCACCATGCTGATGGTCGCGGCTTTCCCCATTTTTATCCGCAAACCTTTATTCTGAATCGGGGAGACGTGCATCAGAAAAATGCGGTGGCTGCACCCGGGTTTCTTCAGGTACTCAAGCCCGCTGAGGCTCAGGAAAGTGACTGGCAGGTAAAGCCGCAGTCGGGGCATGGGCGAACGAGTTTTCGGAGGGCCGCTCTTGCAAACTGGATGACGGATTCAAGAACCGGAGCGGGGGCACTGGTGGCCCGAGTCATCGTCAACCGCTTATGGCAACATCACTTTGGACGTGGCCTGGTGACCACACCCAACGATTTTGGTGTTTCAGGAGAACGGCCTACGCATCCGGAACTCCTGGAATGGCTGGCCAATGATCTTGTCGAAAACGGCTGGCGGCTGAAACGACTTCATCACATGATCATGACCAGCGCTGTTTATATGCAATCGGCTGAGCAAGACGAACAACGTGCCGCAGTTGATCGTGAAAACACATTACTCTGGCGTTGGACACCGCGGCGCGTGGAAGCAGAGGTGATTCGCGATTCGATGCTGGCCGTCAGCGGTCAGCTGGACCGAACGATGTACGGACCAGGAACTCTGGACCAGAAAATGACTCGTCGCAGCGTGTACTTCTTCGTCAAACGCAGTCAGTTGATACCCATGATGATGCTGTTCGACTGGCCCGAACATCTGGTGAGTATTGGTCAGCGGCCCACTACGACCATTGCACCTCAGGCACTGATGTTCATGAACAACCCGCAGGGGCGGGCCTGGTCCAGTGCGATGGCGCGCCGATTGCCTGCAGATTCACCACACGAGGCAATTCAAACGGCCTGGCAGATGGCGCTTGCGCGACGACCAACGTCAGAGGAACAGGCTGCGCTGGAAAAGTTTCTGGAACAGCAGCTTGATGATTATCGACGACGCAACATTCCCGAACCCATGCTGAATGCTCTGACCGACTTATGCCAGACATTAATGAGCATGAACGAATTTGTTTACATCGACTGATACGGGTGAATGGGCAGTCATTCGACATCAAAGAATGCCCGTTCAGATCTGGTATTCAAGAAGCGGGCTCAGGAAAACTGCGTTTATTCACAGCCAGCTTTTCCTGGTATCGAACGCGTTTCCACACCCCGCCCGAACGGTTGCTTCAGGACAACACTGGAAGCACCCTGCCACCGTCAACAATTTTCATTGGTCGCCCCAGAGGGCTCATATTCTCATGCGCGGCGTTAACGTCCAGTGCTTTGCAGATCGTTTGAAACAAGTCCGCTACATTCACTGGATGATCCGCGATTTCCGAGCCATCACCTGTTGAGGCCCCGTAAACCTGACCTCCCTGAACACCGCACCCCGCCATCATGATGCTGAACACGCGGGGATAATGGTCACGGCCTTCTCGCGGATTGATCTTTGGAGTACGCCCGAATTCACCCATCCAGACGATGAGCGTGTCCTTCAGCATTCCGCGTTCGTTCAGGTCACGAATCAGTGTTGCCGTTGCCGGATCGACTTCACCAGCATTGCGAGCACATTGTTCGAAATTGTCCTGGTGCGTGTCCCAGTTACCTGAACGGACTTCAACAAAGGTGACACCGCGTTCAACAAGCCGACGGGCCAGAAGGCAGCCTTTGCCAAAATTGCTCTGCCCGTAGTCCGCTTGCAGAGACTGAGGTTCCGCCGAAATATCAAACGCTTCTGTTTCCGGAGTGAGAACCAGGCGTGATGCCTTTCCGTACAGTGACTGATGAGTGTCAGCGAGGACCGCCGAAGTTGAAGTGGCGAATTCTCCACTCAGCTTTTCCATCAGAGCAGTACGGCGATGGAAGCGATCCTTTGACACAGACATAGCAATGTTTTCCGGCAGTCGTCCCGGTTGAGCAACAGCAAAGGGCTCATAATCCATGCCAAGAAATCCCGCACCAGGAATAGCACCTCCGGGTCCACCCGTACCGATTGAAACAAACGACGGCAGTTCTGCGGCAGCATCCCCGATCTGGCTGGCAATGCAGGCCCCAATCGAAGGATGCTTGACGCTTCCGGATGGCGCGTAACCTGTATGCATCTGGTAACTGGCTCGCGGGTGACTGCCTTCCTTGTTTGTCATTGATCGAATGATGGCAATGTCACTCATTTGTCGCGCAATCTGCGGCAGATTTTCAGCGATCTGAATTCCCGCCACGGCCGTTTGGATCGCTTCCGTTGGTCCCCCCGTCGATTTTCCTGGCTTCGGATCAAGAGTCTCGAATTGACTTGGCCCCCCCTGCATCCAGAGCAGGATCATGGATTTGCCGCGTTTACGAAGTTCTTCTGCTCCCGTCGCCATCAACTCACCGAAACTGAGAGCCCCTGCCGTCAACGAGACGGTGGAAACAGATTTCATAAAGCGGCGACGGCAGAATCCGTGTCGGCTGACACTGACCTGATCAAATGCGTGAATGCTCATGATGGATCAATCCTTCTGATGTCCGATGAAACTTGAATTGCCATTGCTGTTCTGAAACCGAGGCTGAGCCAGTCACGTCCGAGCCTGCAAAAGCGGACGCTTCAAATGCCCAGCCCCGGTTTCAGAACAACTGGATATTCCTCTCGTTATTTCAGACTCCGTCTGAAATGTTGTGGTGGCTGCAGATGGTTGTGCAGGAGAGATGAGGCTGGAAAGTGTTGCCTCGCCGATTTGTCAGGGTTTACTCATGAATTCGGCACTGTTGATCAAAGCCCACAGCAAGTCTTCTGTACCCTCACGTCGATTACCGGATGTCTTCAGATAATCCATTGCGATGGACACTTCTGAATTACGGGGTTCCCGGCCGAGGCACCTTAAATACA